>NZ_JSFF01000010.1:0-4607 GCF_000773485.1 Shewanella sp. ECSMB14101
TTACAGCATTCCTAACTCATTAGTTCAGTTCCTTGCTGAAAATGAAACCATCACTTTGAGCTTCGATGTAACTGTGACCGACAACGATGGCGGCACAGATACACAAACAGTCACCATCACGATAAATGGTACTAACGACCCGATTGAAGGTGAATTTGCTAAAGAGATCTGGGTACCAGCATCGCTTGCAGAAATAGCGATTCCTTATCTGGATGGTTATCCACTCAATATTGATGTTCCAACCGATCAGGACTATAGCGATGTCATCACTATTACAGGGTTAAGCTTGTCATTCGTTGATCCAGGCGAAACAGCTGAGATAGGCGAAATCTGGTATCTAGACGACGATACCGGAATCTTGACTCTATATGACTTCGATAATCCTGTCGTCTTATCAGCTTCTGAGCTTGGTAGTCTAGTCTACGTGCCAGGCAATAATGGTGCGATAGAAGATCAATTGGATATAAACCTTAGCTTTACCATCAACTCAGGTTCCGACAGTGTCGATGGTAATTTCATCATCCATACTGTACCAGCTAACAGTTTGGGTGGTAATACGGTACTCATCGGCGATGGCTCATCACCTCTGACTTCTGGTAATGATCAAGATGCTTACCTGACAGTTAGCAGTGCATTTGCCAACGCTATCAATTTAGATCCTAGCAGCGGAGCATTAAATCTCTTTACCGACTTCCAGAAGTCACCTTTCGATATACCTATTCCTAACAGTGAAATTGGTGGGCAAACAGGTATAGAAAGGGAGGAGGAAGTATCAGTAAGGCTGACCATCAACGGTATCACCTTTATTGTGATTGCTGCTGCAAATGGTGTAACAGACTGGTTCTACGACGTTAACTCAGGACTGATGAGTGCTCAAATAGCCTACACAAACATTCTAATGGAATCAGACAATAGCGTGTCACTTGCCGATTACTTAGCCGCCAATCCAGTTGATCCTGGTGATATCTGGACCATTACTTATCTAGACAATGACGGTGGTTCATATCAGGCTCGCTTTGTTCAGGCTACCTTTACCCATGAATTATTACCTGACACAGCCATTACAGTCACAGGCTCTGACAATGTAGATAACCTGATTTTCGGTAGCACCGAGGGTGACTCGCTCACCGGTGCAAATCTTAATGATGAAATCTATGGTCGTGAAGGCAACGACTCTATATACGGATTGGATGGAGATGATCAATTAATCGGAGGTTCGGGAAATGATCTAATCTACGGCGGTAACGGTAACGACGTTATCTTAGGTGGGTTAGGAAACGATACTATAGATGGTGGCCTTGGTGCAGACATCCTCATTGGTGGAGCGGGTAGTGACAGCATTGATGCTGGCATAGACAGCGATATCGACACTTTCGTGTGGGATTTGGGCTCTGATGACAACAGCTTGGATACTGTACTTAACTTTGATGCCAATCTGGATAAGCTAGATTTATCTGCCATATTAATTGACGAGGAGCTAGGGACCTATGCTTTGGACCAATATCTATCATTTAACTTTAGTGGTGGTAATACAGAGATCTCTGTCGATTCAGATCATGATGGCGTAACAGACCTAACCATTGTGTTAAACAATGTTGACTTAACCAACAGCAACACCCTAAGTGATGTACAAATAATCAATAACCTGTTAGGCAATGACAATTTGATAATTGATACAATTCCATAACGGCAAACAATATCGCGACACCATCTAAGGCCAAACCAAATCGAACAGAGGTTTGGCCTTTTTATTTGTAATTCTTAAGCATTATAAACTACCAACAAAGCTAACCCTCAGTATTATTTGCCCGTCAAAAAATTGACCACTATATAGACTACTGATAACATTCAATGCTAGGCGAAAAAACACGCTAACAATTACAACATTACGAGATAAGTGGTGTCACTTTATTCTGCGGGGGCAGGCATGAAATCGATAGTTACAACAAAAAATGGACAAGTAACAGATGTTAAAGGAAAGGTTTCCATCGTAACGGAAACCGAACAGAAAGAGGTAGCTATCGGAGAAGTCATACCCGAAGGAACAACAATCCTTATCGCTGAACAAGCTGATTTAGCGATGCAGTTTGATGACGGCACCTCTTTTACGAGCCAAAATACAGAGACTTTAGCTGTCTCAGACTCAGATGCTTTAAATGAAATTGAGCAACTTCAAGCACTAATCGCTTCTGGAGAAGATCCGACTGCCGAACTCCCAGAAACTGCAGCTGGTAACACTAACGGCAATGAAGGTGGCTCAGACTTCATATCGGTAAACAGAACTGGTGCTCAAACTATCGCTAATGCTGGGTACACTACTTCCGGCATTGAACAAACCCCACCCACCTCTCAAACCTATACTGTCAGCAGTGATGACGCCCCTACCGTTACTGAAAATGACAGCAATACAATTGCAGAAGACGGTATAGCCACGGGTAATGTTTTAGATAATGATATTGATTTTGATACTGAATTATCCGTTATCAGCTTCAGCGTCGACGGTCAAACCGTTACCGCAGGCACCACGGTTAACGTAGAAGGCGGCAGCCTAGTGATCAACGCCGATGGCAGCTACACCTTTACGCCAAACGACAACTGGAACGGCAGCGTACCGGTGATCACCTACACCACTAACACTGGTGAGAGCGCCACCCTGACCATCAACGTCACCCCGGTAGATGACCCATCAGTACTGGCCAACGACAGCGATACCGTTAGCGAAGACACCGTTGCCAGCGGCAATGTGCTTGATAATGACAGCGATATCGACAGCGAGCTGTCGGTCGTCAGCTTCAGCGTCGACGGTCAAACCGTTACCGCAGGCACCACGGTTGACGTAGAAGGCGGCAGCCTAGTGATCAACACCGATGGCAGCTACACCTTTACGCCAAACGACAACTGGAACGGCAGCGTACCGGTGATCACCTACACCACTAACACTGGTGAGAGCGCCACCCTGACCATCAACGTCACCCCGGTAGATGACCCATCAGTACTGGCCAACGACAGCGATACCGTTAGCGAAGACACCGTTGCCAGCGGCAATGTGCTTGATAATGACAGCGATATCGACAGCGAGCTGTCGGTCGTCAGCTTCAGCGTCGACGGTCAAACCGTTACCGCAGGCACCACGGTTGACGTGGAAGGCGGCAGCCTAGTGATCAACACCGATGGCAGCTACACCTTCACGCCAAATGACAACTGGAACGGCAGCGTACCGGTCATTACCTACACCACTAACACTGGTGAGAGTGCCACCCTGACTATCAACGTCACTCCGGTAGATGACCCATCGGTGCTGGCCAACGACAGCAACACGGTTAGCGAAGACACAATTGCCAGCGGCAATGTGCTTGATAATGACAGCGATATCGACAGCGAGCTGTCGGTCGTCAGTTTCAGCGTCGACGGCCAAACCGTTACCGCAGGCACCACGGTTGACGTGGAAGGCGGCAGCCTGGTAGTCAACGCCGATGGCAGCTACACCTTTACGCCAAATGACAACTGGAACGGCAGCGTGCCGGTGATCACCTACACCACTAATACAGGTGAGAGCGCCACCCTGACCATCAACGTCACTCCGGTAGATGACCCGTCAATACTGGCCAACGACAGCAACACGGTTGCCGAGGACACAATTGCCAGCGGCAATGTGCTCGATAATGACAGCGATATCGACAGCGAGCTGTCGGTCGTCAGCTTCAGCGTCGACGGTCAAACCGTTACCGCAGGCACCACGGTTGACGTAGAAGGCGGCAGCCTAGTGATCAACACCGATGGCTCTTACACCTTTACGCCAAATGACAACTGGAACGGCAGCGTACCGGCGATAACCTACACCACTAACACTGATGAGAGTGCCACCCTGACCATTATTATTACGCCTGAAGAAGACCCAAGCATCATCTCTGGTGACCTGACCGGCACCGGCCTGGAAGATGGCAGCATCAGCGGCACCCTGAGTGTCACCGACGCCGATGGCGTCAGCGATGGCTCGATATTCAGTATCAGCGGTAACCCTGCTAACGGTAGCGTCACCATCAATGCCGCCACCGGCGCCTGGGTCTATACCCCTATCGCCGATTACAACGGCAGCGACAGCTTCACCGTCACCATCACCGATGATGAAGGTCACACCACCACACAAGTGATCACCGTTGACGTCACTCCGGTGGCCGATATTGTCGCCGACAGCATCAGCACCGACGAAGACACCGCCGTGACCTTCAATCCGCTGGGCAACGACAACTTCGAAAACAGCAATGCCACCATCACTGGTGTCACCAATGGGGCCAACGGTACCGTGGTCATTAACGCCGATGGCACCGTGACCTACACCCCAGCACCTGATTTCCATGGCAGCGACAGTTTCACCTACACCGTTACCTCGGGCGGCGTCACCGAAACCACTACCGTCACGGTTAATGTCGGTAGCGTCGATGACCCAAGCATCATCTCTGGTGACCTGACCGGCACCGGCCTGGAAGATGGCAGCATCAGCGGCACCCTGAGTGTCACCGACGCCGATGGCGTCAGCGATGGCTCGGTATTCAGCATCAGCGGTAACCCTGCTAATGGTAGCGTCACCATCAATGCCGCCACCGGCG
>NZ_JSFF01000080.1:0-324 GCF_000773485.1 Shewanella sp. ECSMB14101
ACATGCTGAGGGGGAATTAACCTTACTTGATAACCTTGAGCTTTTAAGCTTCTTCCCCAGTAATTTGACCCGCTACAAGCCTCCATAGCTATGATTGCATCAGGGTATTGGGCTAAAAACGCCATAAGTTGATGTCGACGAAGTGCACGATTAAATACAGATTTACAAGCCTGATTCACACCACAAACTTGGAAGACATTTTTTGCCAAATCGATACCAATTAGAGTAACTTTCATAGTGGACACCTTTTGTTGATATTGAACTCGCAAATTCAATATGGCGCTTTTGACGCCGACTTTACAAGAGGTGTCCATCTCATCATCC
>NZ_JSFF01000081.1:0-302 GCF_000773485.1 Shewanella sp. ECSMB14101
GGTTCATCGCGGCTTTCCGGGGAAAGCCGCTTTTATCTTTAAGAAGAAGTAATCGGTATCTCGATAGCCATACCCCATCCGCTTGATTAACTTTATCTTGTTATTTATTCCTTCAAGCGTACATGTATTCAGTGGGTAGCTTGCTGAAGCGGTAATTCCATGGAGGTATGGATGAAGCTTTCGGGCAAACTCTTTTAGTGGCTTAATTCCACTCTCATTCACTTGCTCCCACCATACCTGCCATAGGTTTTTAGCCTGAAGTTCAGAGCTGCAGCGCCACAGTTCCTTTAATTGCGCCCCCA